>NZ_CATKQD010000034.1:0-1384 GCF_949768175.1 Pseudomonas sp. IT-P74
CAAATTGCTTGGGTGTTATATGGTCAAGCCTCACGGGCAATTAGTATTGGTTAGCTCAACGCCTCACAGCGCTTACACACCCAACCTATCAACGTCGTAGTCTTCGACGGCCCTTCAGGGGACTCAAGGTCCCAGTGAGATCTCATCTTGAGGCAAGTTTCCCGCTTAGATGCTTTCAGCGGTTATCTTTTCCGAACATAGCTACCCGGCAATGCCACTGGCGTGACAACCGGAACACCAGAGGTTCGTCCACTCCGGTCCTCTCGTACTAGGAGCAGCCCCTCTCAAATCTCAAACGTCCACGGCAGATAGGGACCGAACTGTCTCACGACGTTCTAAACCCAGCTCGCGTACCACTTTAAATGGCGAACAGCCATACCCTTGGGACCGGCTTCAGCCCCAGGATGTGATGAGCCGACATCGAGGTGCCAAACACCGCCGTCGATATGAACTCTTGGGCGGTATCAGCCTGTTATCCCCGGAGTACCTTTTATCCGTTGAGCGATGGCCCTTCCATACAGAACCACCGGATCACTAAGACCTACTTTCGTACCTGCTCGACGTGTCTGTCTCGCAGTCAAGCGCGCTTTTGCCTTTATACTCTACGACCGATTTCCGACCGGTCTGAGCGCACCTTCGTACTCCTCCGTTACTCTTTAGGAGGAGACCGCCCCAGTCAAACTACCCACCATACACTGTCCTCGATCCGGATAACGGACCTGAGTTAGAACCTCAAAGTTGCCAGGGTGGTATTTCAAGGTTGGCTCCACGCGAACTGGCGTCCACGCTTCAAAGCCTCCCACCTATCCTACACAAGCAAATTCAAAGTCCAGTGCAAAGCTATAGTAAAGGTTCACGGGGTCTTTCCGTCTAGCCGCGGATACACTGCATCTTCACAGCGATTTCAATTTCACTGAGTCTCGGGTGGAGACAGCGCCGCCATCGTTACGCCATTCGTGCAGGTCGGAACTTACCCGACAAGGAATTTCGCTACCTTAGGACCGTTATAGTTACGGCCGCCGTTTACCGGGGCTTCGATCAAGAGCTTCGCGTTAGCTAACCCCATCAATTAACCTTCCGGCACCGGGCAGGCGTCACACCCTATACGTCCACTTTCGTGTTTGCAGAGTGCTGTGTTTTTAATAAACAGTCGCAGCGGCCTGGTATCTTCGACCGGCGTGGGCTTACGGAGCAAGTCCTTCACCCTCACCGGCGCACCTTCTCCCGAAGTTACGGTGCCATTTTGCCTAGTTCCTTCACCCGAGTTCTCTCAAGCGCCTTGGTATTCTCTACCCAACCACCTGTGTCGGTTTGGGGTACGGTTCCTGGTTACCTGAAGCTTAGAAGCTTTTCTTGGAAGCATGGCATCAACCACTTCGTGTTC
>NZ_CATKQD010000035.1:0-1190 GCF_949768175.1 Pseudomonas sp. IT-P74
AGCGGCGCTGATCGGGGTAGCTTTCGATGTAGTTGGACTAGCAAAAGCCCGCAATCAAAATAATGCATCTCTAGCTGGAATTTATTTTATTAGAGCTGCGGCTCAAGCTGGATCTGCGCTCTTTTCAACAGCCATTGGATTGGCAGCGGCCGCCCCATATCTGGAACGACTAATGCAGATACACGGACGAAATCGTTTTTTGATATATGCCCATCAGACGTCCACACAGCTTGCATCGAAAATGGCTTTTATGCTGCGTTGGTGCATACGAATCAACCTGGTGATTTTCGCCGCTTCCGTCGCGTTAGAAATGCTGCTCCCCAATGAGCTTCAGAACTACTTGAACCACTGTACTTTCCGAAAGGATCGAAGCAATGGAACCCCAAAATCCGTAGAGCAAGAGCTAAAAAACTTTCACAAAGCTATCGAGGCAACCCTCTAATGTATTTTTTTGAATGGCTTATGCACAATGGGCGTGCGACGACTGATTACGAAGCATTGGCAAGAGAAGCTGACCAGCAAATAGCGAATAAAGAAAAGCTCCCGCCTATCCGGGTAACGCAACCGGTTTTCCAATCGATTTCGGACAACGAATCTCTTTACAACTACAACTCAACCTATATTGATGTGCGTACTCCAAACGATGAGAAGCGTGGGATGATCACGCTAATTGCCGGGGGAGCAGGATCAATGCTTTTAGCGATGCTATGCATATTGCTCCCCTATATAGGTGAAGAATATCTTTACTTGCTCAATGGAAAAGGCATACGTTGGAAAACTATTGAATATTTATTCATGTGGACAATCCCCATAATGTCCTTGGCTTCAGTTTATTTCTACATTAAACATGTTTTCCCCTACCTTCGACTCGAAGCATTCACCGCCCGACGCCTGATCGTCCGCTTCAACCGCGTCACCCGCAAGATCTACCTGCTTCGCCCCAAACACTTGGGAGGCATTGTCGCCTTGGACTGGGACACCGCCGAAGTCTGCATCAACCCGAAGATGTCCGAACTGGACGGCACCGGAGGCTTCGTCATGCTGGGATGGGACAAGGAAACCCACTCCGTCCGTGACGCCGACGGCCATCTCAAGGACGACTTCGAAATCACCTTCGTGGGCAAGCCAACCCGTAACGCCTCCGAACTGTTGGCGTTCTGGGAATACATTCGGCGCTACATGGAAGAGGG
>NZ_CATKQD010000036.1:0-988 GCF_949768175.1 Pseudomonas sp. IT-P74
AGTGCCGCTGCCGGCGTTGCCCGAGCCGTTTTGCACACCGCTGTTATCCAGGGTGATGACGTTGCTGGTGTCGGTGATGGCATTGGTCGGGGTGAAGGTTGCCGTCCAGGTGATGCCGCCGTCGCTGCTGCTGACGGCGCTCAAAGTGCCATTGGCGATGGTCAGGTCAGCATTGGAGAAACCGCTCACGGCTTCGCTGAAAGTGATGGTCACCAACGACGTTTCACCGATTTGCAGGGCGTTGTCGGCAACCACGATGGTAGCCGTCGGCAGCACGGTATCAATCGTGTAGTTGCCGGAGTTGGTGGTGCCGCTGCCGGTGTTGCCGGCCACGTCGGTGACACCGGTATTGTTCAGGGTGATGACGTTGCTCGTGTCATTTACGCCGGCGGTCGGGGTGAAGGTCGCGGTCCAGGTAATCCCGCCGTCACTGCTGCTCACCGAGGTCAACGTGCCGTTGGCGATGCTCAGGTCGGCGTTGGTGAAACCGCTTACTGCTTCGGAGAAAGTAATGGTCACCAGCGAGGTTTCATCCGCGCTCAGCGTCGTATCGGCCAGCACGATCGTGGCGGTCGGGCGGACCGTGTCGATGGCATAGTTGTTGGAATCGGTGGTGCCGCTGCCGGCGTTGCCCGACAGGTCGCTGACCCCGGTGTTGTCCAGGGTGATCAGGTTGGTCGTGTCGTTGATGCTCGCCGAAGGTGTGAAGGTGGCCGTCCAGGTAATGCCACCGTCACTGCTGCTGACCGCGGTCAATGTGCCGTTGGCAATCGTCAGGTCGGCGTTGGTGAAACCGCTCACTGCTTCACTGAAGGTGATCGTCACCAACGAGGTTTCGCCGATTCTCAACGCCGTGTCCGTCACCACAATGGTGGCCGTCGGGCGCACGGTGTCGATGGCATAGTTGTTGGAGTCGGTGGTGCCGCTGCCCACGTTACCGGTGGCGGCAGCCTGCACGCCGGTGTTGTCCAGGGTGATCAGGTTGGTT
>NZ_CATKQD010000037.1:0-983 GCF_949768175.1 Pseudomonas sp. IT-P74
CGGAGGTTTCGACTGCGGTCTGGCTCAGGGTCAGTTTTTCGAAGTTGTCCGCGCCGCTGACCGACTCCAGTTTGTTGACGATCGCTGCCTGGCCGCCGGTGAACACGTCGTCGGCAGCGGCGATGGTCGCCGTGCCAGTCGCGGTATTGGCCGGGACGGTGATCTTGGTGCCGTCGGAGAGGGTGAACTCCAACGGACCATGGTTATTGATCGGCAGACCGGCCGCGTTGGTCAGGGTCACGGTGTAGGTGACCGAACCGCCTTCGGCCACGCTGGATTTGTCCGCAGTCAAGGTAGCGATGACTTCGCTGACGGTGTCGGTGATGGCCACGTTGGCTGCGGTGCCGTCGATCACCAGGTTCTCGAAGGCCTTGCCGTCGACGCTGGCCGAACCGACGGTCAGGCTCAGGTTGCTCGGGTCCTTGTAGACGTCGTCGCCCTGCACTGGCGCGGTGTAGATGGCCGACAGCTTGCCCGCTTCAATGGTGACGGTGCCGCCGTTGCTCAAGGTGACCTTGAGGTCATGGTCGAGTTTCTGGTCAACCTTGACGGTGAAGGTCGGCGCGAGGTTTTCCTGCACACCGCCGTTGCCTTCGATGCTCACCGTGACCTGGTCGCCCTGACCCGATGGTTCATCGGTGACAGTGGTGGTGAGTTGGTCCTTGCCAAGGGTCAACTTCTCGAAACTGTCAGCGCCGCTGACGCTCTCGAGTTTGTTGACGATCGGTGCCTGGCCGCCGGTGAACACGTCGTCGGCCGCGGCGATGGTTGCTGTGCCGGTCGCGGTGTTGGCCGGGACGGTGATCTTGGTGCCGTCGGAGAGGGTGAACTCCAGCGGACCATGGTTATTGATCGGCAGACCGGCCGCGTTGGTCAGGGTCACGGTGTAGGTGACCGAACCGCCTTCGGCCACGGTGGATTTGTCCGCAGTCAGGGTCGCGATGACTTCGCTGACGGTGTCGGTGATGGCCACGTTGGCCGCG
>NZ_CATKQD010000038.1:0-928 GCF_949768175.1 Pseudomonas sp. IT-P74
GGTGACTGCGTACCTTTTGTATAATGGGTCAGCGACTTATTTTCAGTGGCGAGCTTAACCGAATAGGGGAGGCGTAGCGAAAGCGAGTCTTAATAGGGCGTCTAGTCGCTGGGAATAGACCCGAAACCGGGCGATCTATCCATGGGCAGGTTGAAGGTTAGGTAACACTGACTGGAGGACCGAACCGACTACCGTTGAAAAGTTAGCGGATGACCTGTGGATCGGAGTGAAAGGCTAATCAAGCTCGGAGATAGCTGGTTCTCCTCGAAAGCTATTTAGGTAGCGCCTCATGTATCACTGTAGGGGGTAGAGCACTGTTTCGGCTAGGGGGTCATCCCGACTTACCAAACCGATGCAAACTCCGAATACCTACAAGTGCCGAGCATGGGAGACACACGGCGGGTGCTAACGTCCGTCGTGAAAAGGGAAACAACCCAGACCGTCAGCTAAGGTCCCAAAGTTATGGTTAAGTGGGAAACGATGTGGGAAGGCTTAGACAGCTAGGAGGTTGGCTTAGAAGCAGCCACCCTTTAAAGAAAGCGTAATAGCTCACTAGTCGAGTCGGCCTGCGCGGAAGATGTAACGGGGCTCAAACCATACACCGAAGCTACGGGTATCACTTAGGTGATGCGGTAGAGGAGCGTTCTGTAAGCCTGTGAAGGTGAGTTGAGAAGCTTGCTGGAGGTATCAGAAGTGCGAATGCTGACATGAGTAACGACAATGGGTGTGAAAAACACCCACGCCGAAAGACCAAGGTTTCCTGCGCAACGTTAATCGACGCAGGGTTAGTCGGTCCCTAAGGCGAGGCTGAAAAGCGTAGTCGATGGAAAACAGGTTAATATTCCTGTACTTCTGGTTATTGCGATGGAGGGACGGAGAAGGCTAGGCCAGCTTGGCGTTGGTTGTCCAAGTTTAAGGTGGTAGGCTG
>NZ_CATKQD010000039.1:0-919 GCF_949768175.1 Pseudomonas sp. IT-P74
GGCTGCCGCCTGGGCGGTGGTCAGTGCCACGACCTGGGCCGTGGTCAAGACGGCCACGTCGGCGGTTTCCAGGGCGCTGATCTGGGTCGACTTCAGTGCCACGATCTGCGCCGTGGTCAGTGCCGCAACCTGGGCGGTGGTCAACGCTACCAGTTGGGCCGATGTCAGGGCGCCGACATCGGCAGTTTCCATGGCCGCCACTTGCGTGGTGGTCAGTGCAGCCACCTGGGCCGGTTTCAGCGCGGCCACCTGGGCAGTGGTCAATGCCACGACCTGGGCGGTGGTCAGGGCCGCGGTCTGCGCGGTGGTCAGGGCCGCGACGCTGGCCACTGGCAAGGCAGCGATGTCAGCGGTTTCGATGGCCGCCACTTGCGTGGTGGTCAAAGCAGCCACTTGCGCGGTGGTCAGGGCTGCCGCCTGGGCGGTGGTCAGGGCCACCACTTGAGCGGTAGTCAGTGCCGCCACGTCAGCGGTTTCCAGGGCGCTGATCTGGGTCGGTTTCAGAGCCGCCACCTGAGCGGTGGTCAGTGCCGCGACCTGTGCAGTGGTCAACGCTACCAGTTGGGCCGATGTCAGCGCGCCGACATCGGCAGTTTCCATGGCCGCCACTTGCGTGGTGGTCAGTGCAGCCACCTGGGCCGGTTTCAGCGCGGCCACCTGGGCGGTGGTGAGGGCCACGACCTGGGCGGTGGTCAGTGCAGCGGTCTGCGCGGTGGTCAGGGCCGCAACGCTGGTCGCTGGCAAGGCAGCGATGTCAGCGGTTTCGATGGCCGCCACTTGGGTGGTGGTCAAAGCAGCCACTTGCGCGGTGGTCAGTGCAGCGACCTGGGCGGTGGTGAGGGCCACGACCTGGGCGGTGGTCAGCGCCGCGACATCGACAGTCTGCAGGGCGCTGATCTGGGTCGGTTTCAGCGCCGCT
>NZ_CATKQD010000040.1:0-876 GCF_949768175.1 Pseudomonas sp. IT-P74
GGTTCTTCACGGATTACCGGGAAAGACGCTCTTGATCTTCATGAAAAAGAATTCGCTGTCCCGGTAACCGTACGCCATCCGCTTGATGACCTTTATTCGATTGTTGATGCCTTCCAACTGGCCCGTATGCATCGGCCAGCGAACCCGGCTGACGATGCCCCGCCAGTAACCCTTCAGTCGTTTGGCAAACTGGATCAGAGGCGGTATTTCGCTTTCATGCGCATGGCGCAGCCATTGCTGCCAGGCTGATCGCCAGCCCCAGGCGGTGCTCGGTGTCCAAAGCGTTTTGAGTTCAGCCTTCATCAAATAGACCGTCATCAACGCTTGGTTGGCCGCCAGCAGATCCTCCAAACGCACCTGTTGCTCCGGCGTTTTCAGGTTCTGCGGGTTGCGCAGCAACAGCCATCGCGCTTGCTTGATGACCTTTCGGGCAGGCTTGTCATGACGTAGCCGATTAGCTTCATCGACGCGGACTCGATCAATCACCTCTCGGCCATATTTGGCCACCACATGGAAGAGGTCGTAGACCACGCGCGCTTTTGGGCAGTGCTGACGAACCTCCAGGTCAAAAGCGGTGTTCATGTCCATCGCCACCGCTTCGATGCGCGCGCAACCCTCTGGGCCTAGCTCTTCGAAGAATGGCCTGATCGCCGCACGGCTGCGACCTTCGCCAATCCACAGCACTCGCCGGGTATCGGCGTCCAGCACGACGCTGGCGTAACGATGACCTTTGAACAGCGCGAATTCGTCCATCACCAGGCGCCGTGGCTGCGCCTTCGGCAAAACACTCAAGGCCGCTTGCAAGGCTCGACGCTCCAGCAACCGCACGCTGCCCCAATGCAGCCCGAACAGTTGAGCCACGTGTTTTGTGGGCAG
>NZ_CATKQD010000041.1:0-867 GCF_949768175.1 Pseudomonas sp. IT-P74
GGCGGCCCTTGCTGGTATGTCCTTTGATCTAGCCGACGCCAAAAAAGCCCATCTTCGAGGAAACCACTCGTTAGCCTTAGTATATTCCATGCGTGCTGCCGCCCAAGTTAGCGCGGCATTCTTGTCTGCAGCGATCGGGTTGGCAGCAGCAGGCCCATACCTCCAACGCTTAATTAAAATACATGGACGTAACCGCTTTCTGACATTCACCTATAAGACGTCTACACAGCTTGCATTGAGAATGGCTTTTATGCTGCGTTGGTGCATACGAATCAATTTGGTGATTTTCGCAGCTTCCGTCGCGTTAGAAATGCTGCTCCCCAATGAGCTTCAGAATTACTTGAACCACTGTACTTTTCGAAAAGATCGAGACAATGGAACTCCAAAATCCGTAGAGCAAGAACTGATAAATTTCCACAAAGCTATCGAGGCAACCCTCTAATGTATTTTTTTGAATGGCTCATGTATGACGGACGTGCGACGACTGATTACGAAGCATTGGCGAAAGAAGCTGACCAACAAATAGCGAACGAAGAAAAGCTGCCTCCAATCCGCGTATCACAGGCCGTCTCGAAAGCAATTACAGATAACCAGTCCCTTTACGACTACAATTCCACCTACATTGATGTCCGCACTCCAAACGATGAGAAGCGCGGACTGATAACATTGATAGCCGGCGGCGGCGGCGTAGGACTACTATGGATGCTCGTCCTTGCATTTTATTTTCTCACGATGTACTACTGGAACGAGCACAAAGGTTCCGAGAGCATCCCGCTCAGCATTATTGATTTTATTTCCCTGCATATCATTCCATTAATTCCTATAACTTCTCTGTATCTATACATAAAATACGTCTTTCGCTACTTA
>NZ_CATKQD010000042.1:0-800 GCF_949768175.1 Pseudomonas sp. IT-P74
GGTCAATGTTGGTCACATAAATCCATTTGAACGAGGCACCGGGGTTGCCCAATGCAGCGTTCTGCGACACCGCATCCGGTCGATCCTTTCCTGCCTCATGGGTAGACCCGGTCACGGCTTCGCCGCCAAACATCTGCGGCGCATGGGGTGGGTGCAGTTGTTCGGCATTGATGTTGCGCGTCTGGCCTTCACTGATCCCGGCTTGCGAGGCTATCGCGGCCACTGACCAGCCACCGGGATAGCGCGGCTCCCCCTCGGCGCGCGTGAAGTCCGGTTGCGGGGCTTTGCCCACGAGGACCGGTTCGCCGTTGCGCAAGCGCTTGGTCCACAGGCGCTGGTAGAAACGCATGGATTGCAACGCGGTCATGGCCGGCTCGCCTTGGGGCAGCTCGTCCGGCACGCCGTAGGTGCCGATGCCTTGCACATCATCCAGTGCCACGGTGGTGTCGTCCGGGCAGAAATACAGGTACACCTTGCCGCGGTTGTCGCGTTCGGGAAACACCAGGGTTTTCCCGTCGGCCCCCAAGCGCTGGCCTTGTTCGGGTGACCAGCGCGGCCCCGTGCGACCGCCATAACCCGGCAGGCCACAGCGCAGGGCACTGAGGGGTGGTTGCGCATGGGGGGATTGGGTGGTGTGTTGCACGATGTCGATCAGGGTTTGCAGGGTTCGCAAATTTTTCGGCGTCGCGTCAGGCAGTACCGAATAGGGCGAGGCCACCATGATGGCGCAGTCGGCGCAGCGTTCACCGCGATCCACCAGCATGGCCTGGGCGAGCAAGGTGATCAGCGTGCCCTGGCTG
>NZ_CATKQD010000043.1:0-800 GCF_949768175.1 Pseudomonas sp. IT-P74
TGTCAATGTTGGTCACATAAATCCATTTGAACGAGGCACCGGGGTTGCCCAATGCAGCGTTCTGCGACACCGCATCCGGTCGATCCTTGCCTGCCTCATCGGTTGACCCCGTCACGGCTTCGCCGCCAAACATCTGCGGCGCATGGGGTGGGTGCAGTTGTTCGGCATTGATGTTGCGCGTCTGGCCTTCACTGATCCCGGCCTGCGAGGCTATCGCGGCCACCGACCAGCCACCGGGATAGCGCGGCTCCCCCTCGGCGCGCGTGAAGTCCGGTTGGGGAGCCTTGCCCACGAGTACCGGCTTGCCGTCACGCAGGCGCTTGGTCCACAGACGCTGGTAGAAACGCGTGGACTGCAACGTGGACATGGCCGGCTGACCATCGGGCAGCTCGTCCGGCACGCCGTAAGTGCCGATGCCTTGCACATCATCCAGCGCTACGGTGGTGTCATCAGGGCAGAAATACAGGTAGACCTTGCCGCGGTTGTCCCGCTCGGGAAACACCAGGGTTTGCCCGTCGGCCCCCAAGCGCTGGCCTTGTTCGGGCGACCAGCGTGGCCCCGTGCGACCGCCATAACCCGGCAGGCCACAGCGCAGGGTGCTGAGGGGTGGCTGCGCATGGGGCGATTGGGTGGTGTGTTGCACGATGTCGATCAGGGTTTGCAGGGTCCGCAAATTTTTCGGCGTCGCGTCCGGCAGTACCGAATAGGGCGAGGCCACCATGATGGCGCAGTCGGCGCAGCGTTCACCGCGATCCACCAGCATGGCCTGGGCGAGCAAGGTGATCAGCGTGCCCTGGCTA